>JADKJR010000002.1 GCA_016720925.1 Betaproteobacteria bacterium
CGTTCCAGGCGAAAAGGCCTGAAACGCCGCTACAGTGCCAGGGTTTTACATCAAATTAATGGTATGCACCGCTGCGGTCTCCGCTTCTTCGGCAATTCCGGGTACCTGGCATTCGCTGTCGGCATCGGCAACAGCGGCGCGCCGCAGTCTTCGCAAAACCCGGCGCGAACCAGTCCGCCTTAATTTCGTGACTTCGCCGATCTTGCATTCGGCCAGCACGGTTTCCACATCCTGCGCGGGGCCGGTTTGGATTCATCGTCTTCGCGCCCGAACAGGGGCCAGACAATGCCGTGCACGACGTCATCCTGCCCGCGCTGCGTAAAGGCGACGCGATATCCGTCGGCCGCGCTGCTTCGCCGAATCCGGCGACGATGGCGCGGGCAGCTGGGGGCGGTGGTCCGGAGCGTGTTTTCGAGATAGCCGACGGCGGCGCGAATCGCGTAAGGGGCGCGCACGCGGCGATCGGACTCGCGGCAGTTGACGAAATAGGCATCGGGCAGCAGGGACTCCAACGCGCAGCCCGGCAGCAGGCGCACGCGACAGGTTCAGGGCGGCACTGGGCAATCCAGCGTTCGAGGCAATCGCTGCGCGTCATGCGCTCGGCCGGGTTCTCCAATTTCCTCAGCGGAAAAACGCCTTGCCTGCGGAACCGCGACACCCGCCAGCAGGAAAGCGGTATCGGCGAGCAATGGCGCGGTCTCAGGCATTTTCGCAAAATCGAATCGCGGCGATCTTGGTTTGGCAATGCCCTTCTAAGCTTGACCGACATTTCTATGGACACTCAGAAAAATCACGCGGCATCTGGTCGATGCTATAAAGATAGGGGGATCGCCGCACGCGCGCGCGCTCGGCGAGAACGTGGGCGTGCAGTTGCGGGAGGATGGCCTCGACCGCGTCCTTGGGGATCGGGCCGGATGGCACCGCATAGCGACCAGCCGGGAGGCATGGCCAGGGCAGAATGTCCCCAGCGTGCGCCATTGACCTCGATGACCGTGGACGTGCAGCAGGCTTCCACCAGTTCGATCAGCACATCATGCGCGGCGAGATTGCTCTGAAACGTACGGTCGAGTGCGGACTCCAGTGCGCATCGTTGCCGGCGGCCATCAGCTTGCCGGCCAGTGCGGCGATGCCGGCCTCCCCAAACACGTCCTCGCGCGGCTGCCGGAGGCAACCAGTCCGGTGGAAAGTCCGATCAGTTTCTCGGCGTCGCGGGTGAGGCGGGAGAGGGGATTTGCTGCGTTGGCGTTTCATTGCGTTCAATCGTTGGTGCGAGAGAATAGATTATATCTGTACCGGAAGCGCCGCCCTTTGTGAGAGCGGATGCGAGACGGGCTTGTGTCGTACTTCCAGTCGCCGGCCGGTGATGTCATTTGGGTACCTATTAAACGTGTTTGCCAATGACGAAGGACGTAATGGGCAGGATGCAACGATAGCCTGTCAAGTTGGTAAAATTGTTGCGCGTGAATGTCTGTCATTGGTGACGTGAATACGAGTGACGGCAACTGAGAGGAACCGGATGAAATTATTCGTTCATTGCGCTGGGCGTATTGGGGCTGTTCGCATTGTTCGGCTTGTTCAGCTTCACTTTATCCAGCAGCCATAAGTGGAACGATCCATCGACATCAACGCGCCGATGGAAACCGTCTATCCGCTGGTGTACGACCCGAAAGCGTGGGCACGCTGGAGCGTGTGGAGCCGCCGCGATCCCGCCATGAAATTTACGTATACCGGTGCGCCGGCAGGCGTTGGCGCAAGTGGTCCTGGCAGTCGAAACTGAGGGCGCGGCAGCATGGAATTCACCGGCGCGGAATTCAACAAGAATGTCGCGTACAGGGTCCGTTCGCGGCATTTGACGCCGTCATGTCCGGCCGCCGGAATTTTCTCCCGCGGTCAAAGGTGCGGGTAACGTGGATCGCCACCGGCGACGTGGGCGCCAATCCGCCGATGCGATACTCGCGTTGGCAATGGAAGGCATACAGGGGCCGGACTTTGACGGTGGCCTCACCAATCTCAAACAACTGGCGGAGAAATCGCAATGAACCTGACAAATGGAGCGATCACGATTAGGCCTTTCCTTGCGCGATGGAAACTGCTTGCCGTCCTGATGATGGCCGCATTCCTGGCCGGTTGCGCGGGCACCGGACCGAATAACACCACTGGAGGGCGGATGCCAACCTGATGTTGAAGGGGCACGATCCCGTTGCCTACTACGCTGGGAAAGCACACGCTCGGGAAGGCTGATGTCAAGACCGATCATGACGGTGCGACCTACCGTTTCATGAGCGAAGAAAACAAGGCGATGTTTTTGAAGGAGCCGGCGAAATACGTTCCGCAATATGGCGGCTACTGTTCCAATGGAATTGTGTACGGAATTCCCTGGGGCGGAGATCCCGAAACCTGGAAAATCATCGGCGGGAAGCGCTACATTTTTGGTGGCACAAGCTCGAAGAACTATTTCCTGATGGATGAAAAAGCTAATTCGCGCTGGCGGACCGTTATTGGGCGGATGAAACTGAAGGGCCATAACGCGTTTATCCAACGTTACAAACGCCCGGCCCTTCGCGTGCCGCACTACAAGACCGGGAAGGAGCTGGAAGCGCAATGGCAAAAACAGCAAGCGGCAAAATAAGAAAGTCGGCAACAACTACCGCAGCCAAGGCCCGCAAAGATTCTGCCGCACGGGTAACACGAAGCCGCGCGCAACGAAACCTGTTGTGGCGTCCGCGATCATGCGCGTGCCGCGCTTTCAACGCTGCTGTCGCTCGGCAATGCCGGCGCCGCGAAATTTGCCGCGCGTTTTTTCAAGACCGGCAAGGGGCAATACGGTGAAGGCGACAAATTCCTCGGCATCCGCGTGCCGGTGCTGCGCTCAGTCGCGCGCGATTTTCGCGATGCCGGCCTGGAAGTCGCGTTGCCGCTACTGAAATCGGGCTGGCACGAGGCGCGCGCGGTCGGCTTGATGTTGCTGGTCCAGCTTTATCAGCGAGGGGACGAAAAGACGCAAAAGCGCATTTACGATCTCTATCTCAAAAGCACCAAGCTCATCAACAACTGGGACCTGGTGGACATGTCGGCCGCCCAATTGTCGGCGCGTGGCTCGACGGCAACCGGCGGAGCGCCAGCGCGTGCTGAACCGGCTCGCGAAATCCAAATCGCTATGGGAACGGCGCATTGCGGTACTCGCGACTTTCTACTACATCAAAAAAGGCGAATACAGTGAGACCTTGCGCATCGCGCAATTGCTGCTGAAGGACGAAGAGGATTTGATCCAGAAGGCGGTCGGCTGGATGCTTCGCGAAGTTGGCAAGCGGATTGGCGAGGACAAGGAAGAATCGTTCCTGAAGCGCTACTACCGGCAGATGCCGCGCACCATGCTGCGATATGCGATCGAGCGGTTTGCGGAGCCGAAACGGAAGCGGTATTTGATGGGATTGATATAGAAAAAAGGTTCGCGGCGCAGTTCATCGTGGAACGCCAGTTGACGCGGTGTTGCGGCCATTTATTGTCTGGAAGGCGCGCGGGCGCTAGAGTTTTATTCCTACAGTATTTCCGCCAGGCGGCCCGCCGGCAATATTGCGGGACCGCGCAGCAACTTCCGCATGCGCCATGACACGACGCCAGCGATCACCGCGGTGATCATGAGGATTGCGCCGCTGATCGGAACCATGAAGCGAATGCATATCCCAATCCCGATTGCGACACACGCGAGCACGAGCGCCATCACTTTGACGGAAGTACCTCTGAAGTCCGTTACCTCTGCTGCGTAATTCTTTAGTGCGTAGCCATACAACGCCAGCGCGCATAAGGTCGCCGCCAGGACGGTAGCGGAGAAGCTATCGAGCGAAAGCGAGGATAAGAAGGCAATAATTGCGATGCCAATCACGCAGAAGCCAAGCAAAACAACGCGAATGGCGACGAAAGAAATCAGATAGCGATTCAGGACGCTTGCCGGCCATTTGGGGTCAGCGAAAGCAGGCTCTGCTCCCGCCGCGTGCGCAAGATGATGCTCGGAATAGCCAGTAACGCAAGAAGCACCGCAAAAGGCATGTAAGGCAGGAAAGCTGCCATGCTCGACGACTTTCCAAGAACCGCAAATAGCGGAAGCACCAGGCTTATCGCGCCGCCGAATAAGCACACGTTTGCAAACCCCGCCCAATGCAGACCTGGACCAAAACAGAATGGCATCAGGCGTCGTGGCGTCCCAATCCCGGTGACGGCGCGATCAAAGAAAAAAGTGTTGATTCCTGACTGACGTGAAGACCGCGGCCAATTCAGCTTTGTGCCGGGTTCGCTCAAGGCTGCCGTGGCCGCACGCATATCCGCGTTACGCTTGAAGTACGCGATGGCACGATCACCGCGTTGCCCCGCCAGTATCATCACGGTCAATCCCAACAGGAACGCGGCAACCAGCGCCATACCAAGTGCGTAGTTTGGGCTGGCGCTGAAGCTCCCGGCGTGCAACTTCGCAATCAGCGCAAAACCGGGCACCTGCGCGCCTGCAAAAAGCGTTGCCACGTACGCGAATGAAAGTGCCGAGCCTAGCCATCGGTGGAGAATGGATACTCCTAACAAGCCGATCAGACTTGCCGCTGCTCCCCAAAGCAAGACTGCATGGGTCACTCCCGCTGCGGATACAGGGCGGTTGATCGCGGTCAAGTCGAGTCCCGGCCATCCAAATACCGCGAACATCCCCAAGATGCCACCGACCGCGAATACCATGCGCCGGGCACTATGCGAACGAAGCATCAGGCACAGAGTAGCGATCCATACCAGCGGCAGGATAGCGTGTGCGCCGGCAAAGATCGCAGCCAGCACGGCGCTAAGCCCGGCGAAAACCAGCAGCGTATTCGTGATGACGCGATGCCGGAATCCCGGAACGAGTTGCAGGCAAATTGCACTGGACGCCATCGACGTACGCGAAACATAACTCGTCCACCAAAACAAAACTTGCAAGACAGACGCGATGTTTATCGGCAAGAACGCCAGGTGGGTGTTCTTCTTTTCATATAGAAGTATCAGCACAGATAGCACGCTGCCGACCAAAAAAAGCGTTGTCGATACGAAAATCATGGCTAGACGCTGACGTTGCGTCAATGCGGGCAAAGGCATCATTGCGTGACCTCGATGAACAGATCCTCGAGGCTGACCGGCTCGACGAGAATGCCTTTGTCCCGCCAGGCCTGTAGCTCGGCTGGACTACCCAATTTGTGGCTGACTAGCACCGTGGTGCGCCCGTTTGCATCCGTCGCGCGGGCAAACTCGGCGGCGAAGCGATTTTCGAGCATCACCGCCGGTCCGACCAGCCGGTGCGTTTGCTCCGCCAGCGTATCCAATGGCTGCTGTAACACGATCTTGCCGTTGCGCATGAATGCGACCTCGACTGCCACCCTTTCCAGATCGGAAAGAATGTGTGTTGAAAACAGGACGGTAGTCTCGTTTTCTATCGTCCGCCCGACCAGTTCGCGCAGAAAATCACGGCGCCCGGCCGGATCGAGGCTTGCCACCGGCTCATCCAGCGCAAGCCGAGCGCGCATTCCAGTAGCGTGGTCTTGCCCGCGCCATTTCGGCCAAGTAGCCCAACCACTTTGCCGGCGCCAACCGAGAAATTCAAGCCATCAAGCGCATATTTCTCCGGGAAGCGTTTGAAGACATCATGCATCTCAAGAATTGGCGCGTTCATCGTTTGCCTTTCAGTATCTTTTCAAAAAGAGCCATTGCGGTGACCGGATCGATTTCAAGTTGCGCTGCCTCGGCGGCGGCACGCTCCAGAGTTGGACGCAACAGATCCACGCGTTCGGTTTTTGTCTGCGCGCGCGTATGTTGCGCGGCTACCACCATGCCTACCCCCCGGCGCCGCTCCAGGACACCAGCTGCTTCAAGCTGGCTGTATGCCTTGGAGACCGTCATCGGGTTCACAGCCAGTGCCTGCGCGGTTTCGCGTACCGATGGCAATTCGTCCCCGGCGGCCAATTGGCCGCCCGCTACCAGGCGGCGCACCTGATCGACCAACTGACGGTAGATCGGTTCGCCTGAGCCGGTGGTTACCGAGAATAGTGATGCCGGCGAAGTGGGAGAAGGAGTTGCCATGTTGTGGTGTCAATGTGTATTAGTACAATAATACACAATTGATGGTAATGCAAACTGTTTGCCAAGAAAGGCTTGCAGGGTCATGCGGTGATATGGGTGCTTTATAATCCTCCCAACCTCTCACCGAAAGACGACTGTGAAAACCAAACAATATCTGACCTTCGACGATTGCAAGAAAATCCTCGCTGCGGCCGAGGCGGAAGCCGTGAAAAACAACAGCGGCAGTCTGTATCGCGATTGTCGATGATGGCGGGCACTTGTTGACCTTTCAGCGGCTCGACGGTTGCGCGGCGGCCAGCGTTGCCATTTCCCAGGGCAAAGCGCGCAGTGCCGCGATTCGCCGGCGGCCGACCAAGAATGACGAAGACATGGTCAACAATGGCCGCACGTCGGCCCTGTCGATGCCGGGCATCACCTTTCTCGAAGGTGGCGTGCCCATCATCGTTGGTGGCGAAACCATTGGCGCTGTGGGTGTGTCGGGCGTGAAATCGTCCGAGGACGCGCAGATCGCGCAGGCCGGCATCGACGCAGTCACCGGCTAGACGTTCCGGCATGCGTTGCCCAAGTTGTGCGAGCGGCATGGAGGCCGTTGACCTTACTACTCATATCGGCACGCCGATCACCATCGACGCTTGCTGGCCGTGCCACGTGATCTGGTTCGACCACCTTGAAAGTACGTCGCTGTCGCCAGGTTCGGTGATCGAATTGTTCAAGCGCATTCATGCGGTGCGCGATGTGTCGCGCAATCTGGTGCGTGTGCATACGCAATGCCCGACTTGCAACACGGCGTTGCAGAACACCAGCGATATCGCCAAGGGTGGGCGCTTTGCCTATTCGCGTTGCGGAAACGGTCACGGCCGCCTGATTGCGTTCACCCAGTTCCTGCGGGAGAAGAATTTTATTCGCAGCCTGCAGCCGCACGAGATCAAGTCGCTGTCGGTGAAGGTCAAACAGATTCGCTGCTCGAGTTGCGGCGGGTCGATCAATCTTGAAGCTGACAAGGCCTGCGCATTGCGGCTCCGCCATTGCAGTGCTCGATGAAGCCGCGGTGAAAGGCCCTGGCAACGCTCCAACAAAAGAAACAGATCGGGTGTCCTCGAGTCCGGAACGTATTGCGGCTGCATTGTTGGCGTCGGAGGAAAGTGCCCGCCGCGCGAGGCACATGCCGTCCAGCGCCGGCTCACAGTACGGCGTGCTGGAGGGTGTCCTGGTTGGCGGCGGACTCATCGATCTTGTGCAAATAGGCGTCGGCGCGGCGCTGGCGGCGTGGCTGGATGATTGAATCCAAGGGAATTGCATGAATCTATTTTTTGTGACAGGCACGACAAAGGGCCTGGGTGCTGCGTTGCGCGATGAGCTGGTGCGCGACCCCAATAATCTGGTGATCTGTATATCTCGCGCGCCGGCGACGGATACTGCGCCGATCAACCTGCACGCGGATTTCACCGACATCGCGTCCATCGGGCCTGCATTCTCGGCTTGCGAGGCGTACCTCGAGGGAAGGAACTTTGATCTCGCGGTGCTGTTCAACAATGCCGGCGTGGTCGTCCCGGTCGATACGTTTGACCGGCTTGATCCGATAGATACCGCCGACAACGTGAATATCAACCTGGTCGCGCCGATGGTGCTGACACGGCTGTTCGCCAATGCGACGCGCATGTGCGCAAAGCAAAGGCTGGTGGTGAATATTTCGTCTGGTGCAGCCAAACGCCCGATCGCCGGCTGGTCCGTCTATTGCGCGTCCAAGGCCGGCCTGGAAATGGCGACAAGGGCAGCGGCGAGCGAGGCGGCCACCAGCGATGCCAGCCTGGCAATCTGTTCCCTTGCGCCGGGCGTGGTCGATACGCCCATGCAAGCGCAGGTGCGTAGTGCGACCGAGCGCGAGTTTCCCGACGTGGCGCGCTTCCGTGCCATGAAGGCCGACGGCGTGCTACGGAAGCGGGCGCGGTAGCCCGCGACATGATCAAACTTATCAGGAGGGTAAATTGACCAACGGTGGAAACTTTGACATCCGGGAGCTCTCGCATGACCGACGCGATCGCCGCACGCCGGCCACGAAAGCCTTCCGCCAAACTTCACTACTGCGATCTCGCCGCGTGCGAAGGTATTTGCTGCAGTGATGGCGCGTTTCTGCAGCCGGATGAAGAGCGGCTGATCCACCAGGCTGGTGAAAAAGTATCCCGCGCATTTCAGCCAGCTTCCCAAGCACTACATCATCGATGGCGAGTGGGAAGGCAACACCGGACGCAAAACCGAGACCCATCCTTTTCACTACAAGAGCAAGCCAGATCATTTTGCCAATACCCGCTGCTCATTTACCGAAGCGGATGGTAAGTGCGGACTACAGACGCTCGCCGTCAAATTGGGCAAACACAAATGGGTTTACAAACCGATGGGTTGCTGGCTGTTCCCGCTGGGCGCGGAAAACGGCAAGCTGATCGCGCCGCCGCGTAATCGCCGCGAAGACCCAAACAACCTTGGCAAGCGCTATCCGGGATTCGCCTCTTTCACGCCATGCGGCAAAAATGAGCCCAAAGGCCGTATCTGGTGGATTGCGCTAAAAGAAGAAGTGGAGCACTTCAAGGCAATTGACGATTAGGTTGTCCACGGACGATGCCCCGGACAGGCGCGGCGCGTTCGCCTGTGAATGTCGGACGCAAAACTGATAAGTTAGCGTTATGCGCATTTCCTCTTGATCGCCATGCCTTCTTCAATACCGCCTCCGCCAGGCACGTCCGCGCATTCTGACGCGGTTACAACGTTGACCGCCCTCCTGCAGGCGGCGGAAGGCAAGCTTGCGCGAATCGTCGAGGCGTTCGATCATCTTGAATCCGGCGTCGTGCTATATGGTCCGGATGACCGGCTGGTATTTTGCAACCGACGCTTCCACGAGATCTACTCTGAAGTGGCGGACGTACTGGTGCCGGGGATGGCGTACGTCGATATTGCGCGGGCCTTTTTCCGGAGCGGATTCGAACACCGTTCGCTGCAGGATGAAGAAGCCTACGTCGCGACCCGCGTTGCCAAGCACCTCGATCCCGATGAGGGCGACTATGAATGGTTGCTGGGCGACGACACTTGGCTGCTGGTGTCGGATCGCAAGACCGCCGATGGTGGGGTGGTTGGCTTTCGTCTGGACATCACCGCACGCAAGCGCGCCGAGGAAAGTTGGCGCAAAGCGAGCAGCGTCTTACCGGTTTGCTGGAAATGTCGTCGGACTGGTACTGGGAGCAGGATGAAAACTTCCATTTCAAACATATTTCCGGCGGAATGCCGCGGTCAACCGGGATTGACCCCGCCGAGCGGTACGGAAACCCGCGCTGGGACATCGACTACGTCGGCATCACCAAGGAGCAGATGGACGAGCACCGGCGGCAGGTCGAGGCACACGAGTCGTTCCGCGATTTTCAATACGCCTACACGATGCCCGAGGGCAGAATCTGCTGGGTGAGCGTTTCGGGCGATCCGCAGTTTGACGGCGCCGGCAACTTCAAGGGCTATCGGGGCGTGGGCAGTGACATCACCGAGAAAAAACGCACCGACGCGCAGATTCGTGAACTGGCGGAATATGATTTTCTGACCGGACTGCCGAACCGCATGCTGCTTGCGTCGAGATTCGAGTTCGCCACGCGACAGGCGCAGCGGCATGGCGGCGGCCTCGCGCTGCTGTTCATTGATCTCGATCATTTCAAGAATATCAATGATTCGCTCGGCCATCACGTCGGCGATTTGATTCTGGCGGAAACCGCAAGGCGTCTTGCGGACGCGACCCGCGCGACCGATACCGTCGCTCGCCACGGCGGCGACGAATTCGTGGTGATGCTGTCCGGCGCGACGGAAGCGGCCGCACTTGCGCGCGTTGCCGAGACCATGGTGGAAACCTTGAGTCAGCCGTATACCATCACCGGACGCGAACTGACCATCACGCCCTCGATCGGCATCGCGATCTGGCCGATGGATGGGGAGGATCTGAATACGCTGGTGAAGAATGCCGATCTGGCGATGTACCACTCCAAGTCGCAGGGGCGCAATCAATTCAGTTTTTTTCGGACCGAGATGAACGACAAAGTCACGGAGCGGCTTGCCATCGAAAGCGCACTACGCCGTGCGCTCCAGCGCAATGAATTCACGTTGGTCTATCAACCGATTTTCCGTTTGCCCGAACGCAAATTGAACGGCGTGGAAGCATTACTGCGCTGGAACAGTGAGTCTCTGGGATCGGTGCCGCCGTCGCGATTCATTCCGATTGCCGAAGAAACCGGCCTGATTGTCGCTATCGGCGAATGGGTGATCCGCGAGGCGTGCGCGCAACTCCGGCGCTGGCGCGATGCCGGGCTGGATCATTTTCCGATAACGGTGAACGTATCCGCCGTGCAACTAAAGACTCGGCGCCTGGTCGATATATTGCTGGCGGCAACCGTCCAATTTGAATTGATGCCGTCGGACATTGAGATCGAGTTGACCGAAACCGCGCTGATGAATCAGGGCGATAGCGCGCTGGGCACGCTCGATGAAATGGGCAAGCAGGGTTTCGCCTGGTCATCGATGATTTCGGCACCGGCTATTCCAATCTCGCCTACCTGAAGCGGTTCGATATTTCCAAGCTGAAGATTGACCGCTCTTTCGTGCGCGACATCACCACCGATCTCGACGACGCGGCGATTACGCGGGGTATCATTGGACTGGCGAAGAGTCTGGGGCTGCGGGTGGTCGCGGAGGGAGTCGAATATGACGCGCAACTGGAGCTCCTGATTCAATACGGCTGCGAAGAAGCGCAAGGCTACTTGCTGTCGGAACCGATAGCGCCGCTGTTCTTGCAGGAAAGATTTTGCTGCAGGAAAACCAGGAGTCATCAGAGTGCCCACATACAAGTTGCAGGTGCAGGACGACGACGCGCACACCGATGTCTGGCGCGACGTGAAGAATGAAACCGGTCAGTTGCTGGTGTTCGACAGGAGCCGCCGCGCGTGCCATGCTGGAAGAATTGTTTCCGGTGCTGGTCAAGATGGAGAGCTTCGCCGCCGGGCCCAAACGCACGCGGGTCGTGATCGTGAATCCGTACCAGGACATTGATAAAGAAAAGGAAGACTGACGTGGAATATAGAAGACTCGGGCGCGCGGGATTGAAAGTGTCGGCGCTGTCATTCGGTTCGTGGATTACGTACGGGAATCAGGTGGAAGAGAAGGCGGCGATCGAGCTGATGAGCGCGGCGCGTGATCATGGCGTGAATTTTTTCGACAACGCCGAGGTGTACGCGGCGGGCAAGTCCGAGGAGCTGATGGGTGCCGCGCTGAAGAAGCTCAATTGGGACCGGTTGACCTACATCGTTTCCACCAAGTTCTTCTGGGGCCTGCCCGCGAAGTTCGGTGAAGGCGTCAACGAGAAGAACACGCTCAATCGCAAGTACCTGATGCAGGCCATCGACCATTCCCTGAGGCGGCTGCAACTTGATTACGTGGACCTGGTGTACTGCCATCGACCGGACGCCAATACCCCGCTGGAAGAAATCGTTTATGCGATGCACGACATGATCGTGCAGGGCAAGGCGCTGTACTGGGGCACGTCGGAATGGAGCGCGACGGACATCATGGGCGCCTGGCACATCGCGGACAAGCATCACCTGCACAAGCCGGTGGTCGAGCAACCTCAGTACAACCTGTTTCACCGCAATAAAGTGGAACTGGAATATGCGCGCCTGTACGACGAACTCGGCATCGGCACCACCATTTGGAGCCCGCTGGCTTCAGGCCTGCTCACCGGTAAATACGCCAACGGCATTCCCGCCGATAGCCGCGGCAGTCTGAAAAACATGGGATGGATGCAGGAGCAATTACTCGACACCACGCGCAATGCGATCGTCGGCAAATTGGCTGGCGTGGCGAAAGAGCTCAACTGCAGCACGGCACAATTGGCCATTGCGTGGTGTTTGAAGAATCCACGTGTGTCGAGTGTCATCACCGGCGCCTCGCGCCTCGCGCAGGTGAGCGAAAACATGAAGGCGCTCGAAATTGCATCCAGGCTAACACCGGACGTGATGACTCGCGTGGTGGAGATTGTCGGCAGCAACTACGATTGACGAGATGAGCGGAGCCGTGCGATGGAAATGAAGAAAGTGAATGCCGCCAATCTGAAAGCCATCGGCTACGACGACAAGCGGCGCGTGTTGGTGGTCGAGCAGTCCTCGGGCACCTACGAATACGCCAATGTCTCGTCGGAGGTATGGCGGCGCTTTTCAACGGCCTCGTCGATGGGAAGCTTCTTCAAGGACACGATTGAAGAGGATTACCAGAAGCGGCGGATCAAGTAGCAAAGTCAAGCACTGGTGCGGCTTTCGTGGCAAAAATGCCTGGAAAGGCTCGTCAATACTTGAGTTTTAGCAAATTGTGCTAAGGAAAAGTTCCCGGGCAGCGCCCTTTCGGCTAGCCAGAAAAAATTGACCCATTTTTAATGCGGGCGTTGTTTCGCTTCGATTGGCGTTTAGAGAATCGGTGTATCTTCCGGCCAAAGCGCCAGAGGAATCTCTGCTAATGCAGCACAGTACCTGATCGGACCTTTACAGCCGAGACATCGGCATTGTTGATCGCGCCGGTTGCGTCCAGATCAAACATGAAGCTGTTGCTGTCAAGCGGCGTTTTACCCACGTTGGCTTTCGCCGCGCTAATGTCGGCGGCGTTGATTGAGCGTGAACCATTCACATCGCCAACCATGAAGCCGAGTGCGGCCGAGGCGTTCGTGCTATCGACAGGACCCGACACGCCATTCAGAGTGATCGCGACGCGCTTGTTGTCCGGAATGCCGGTGAGCGTGACGATGATCTCTTTGCCGAATCGTGTCGCGGAAACATTGCCGATCGGTCCGCTTGTATCATTCGCGGTAACGGCGCCAAACGCGCTCAGCTGCACATTGAACTGAAAAACGATCTTGTGTCCGGCGCCAATCGCGCGTGGCTCGAACGTGACCAAACCATCGATCAGTTTCGTTGTGTCGATACGCAAATCAAACGTCCCCGCGCCCGTGTGCGTCTTGCGCGATTGCACCGCGACCAGCATGATTGGCGCCATTGCGGACGGTGTGACGCTGACGCTTGCCGACGGCAGACTGGTCAGGCCGCTGGCATTGGTGGCCGTCACCTGGCAACTGTAAGGCGTGCCATTGGCGAGATTCGTCAGGCTGAAGGGCGATATTTGCGCCGGCACATTCACCGCGCCGCCATTGCAAATAATGTGATAACCGGTGATCGCCGCGCCGCCATTGTTGGCGGGTGCCACAAAGCTGATCGTTGCCTGTGCATCTCCGGGTGCGGCGCTGATACCGGTAGGCGCATCGGGTACGCCCGCTGCTGGCGCCAGGACGAACAAGGTGATGGAATTGGCGGGAAACGTGGCGGTGAAGCCGCTCGCCGCTACGGGCTGATTGGCTAGATGGTCGATGGCCGCCAGATTGGCCTGGCTGTAGCGGTAGACCGACGCATTCGGCTGCGGCGCGAAACCGGCAAGGCCAATCGCGCTCGTCAGGTCAGTTGATGATTTGTTGATAACGATCATTGTCAACGCACCGTCGGCGCTTCTTTGCGCGGCGTAGACAGATAGCGCGCTTTGATCGGCACTAGTTGACCGAACTGCCGTGTCGCCAAATCCATGGCCCGCGCCGTCGTAATTGCGGTAGATGCGAAAGGCGAACGAACCCGGTTGTGTTGAAATCAAATCACCCCACAATGTGGCGAGATCCAATCCTTCACGGCCAAATATTCCCAATACATCGGCCTGGGCCAACGCACCATTGATGCTTTCAAGCCCGCCCCAGTTGTATTCAGAAATCGCGGTTCGTGTTCCTGGATAGTTGTCTGTAACCCACTGTTTCATGCGTGGGATCAGTTTGACGGCCACGCCACCCTGTGCCAGGTCCGAGATCCAGCTTTCATCGATGTAAGTAGGATCCCACAGCGAGCGAGGCGATCGCAAACGCAACGTCTGGGTCGCCGGACTGCCCGTCGTTTGCAGCGATACGCCCGTAGCTGCCGGATAGTAATGAAGATCAAAGTAGTCGAGGATACGCACGGCATGCTGCTGTTCATAGAGCTTCATCTGCTGCAGATACCATGCAACATAAGGAACGCTGCCGTGCGCCAGATAGTCCGTTCCCGCAGGCGAACAGCTATCGGCCGCAGAGTAAATGTAACGGCACCATCCGTCTTCCACCGGGCCAAGCGTCTTCGCTGATGGATCGGCGGCCTTGATCGCCGCGCCGTACTGGAAAGTCCGGTCGCGGATTTCGTCATACGTGAGCGGCTGGGGACGTATGTCGCGGTGCGTGCCGTTCCAGATTCCCGGTTCGTTGTCGAAGTTGTAATACGCGACGCCGCCATTCGCGGCAGTGCCGTACTTGGCGACGAGATGGTTGATCCAGTCCGTGACGAAGCCGGGGCCAACGGCGACGCTGGTGTCGGTTGGGTCGTTGCCAGTAAGCGGGGCAGCGCCATTGGGCGTCATGCCATTGCCGCAATCAGGATCCCATTGGTCAGTGGACTGCTGCGCGCCATATTTCGACACCTTTGAACGCGCAATCGTAGGGATGCCCCGGAGTGCGGCGTTTGGCGACCCAGCCAATGATGGGCACGGTGATCAGTGATTTGGTACCGGTGCGCTTGTCCTGCTCGACGAATTTGTCCGAGGCCGAGCCATCCGGCAGGGCCGCCGGGTTCGGATTGTCGTTGGGGATATTTTCAAAGTACAAGTCGCCGGCGGTGTTGGTGGTGTCGTTCTGCCAGTTGTAGCGCGTCGTCGAATTGCCACCCCAGCGCCGGACCGGCAGTCGCAACTGCGTCGCCAATGCTTCGTCCTGCACCTGGTTGACGCCATAGATGTCGTCGCTGATCCCGTGGCGATCGGCGCTCACGTCGATCGTGAGGGCGGGCCCTGTGCCGGGCGGCAGAGTGGGGCCGGCCACCAGGACGATATCGTCGAGATAGAAGACGGGCTGTGGTGTTCCGCTTGTGTCCTGCCAATAAAGGGTTGTCAGGGCACCGGGACTGCCAAGCGCCGCGAGCGGAATGCTGATCTGCTTCCAGGCGCCGGCTGTTGGTGTGAAGTCGACAGACTGCGCACCATTGGCGACCAATCGCAGTTTCTGATTGCCAGCGCTTCCACCATGGACCCAGAATTGAAGCTGGCTGTAGGAGGACGTACTTACCGGAGCATTTGCGTTGAGATAGAGCGCACCCCACGCGGCGTTTATCGTGACGGCGAGGGATGCCGCGCCCGCGTGAGTGGGAGAGGCGCTTGCAAGGTTGCGTGTTGAATCCCAGGAATAGTCCGACCAACCGGACAGACTGTCGGTGTAAATCTGCAGGTCCGCCGCCGCAACCGTGATGTTGGCGGAAAACAGCCCTGCCAAGATCCATGCCGCCAAATGAGTCCAGATGCGCCGCCGCAGTGTCGTCATTGCTGCTGCCTCAGATGGTGGCGCGCCCGGCGATTCGTAACTCCTCGCACGGGGCACGCTCCGTGAGTTGCGTCTACTTCTTGGGCGTGATGCTGGCGTCTTCAATCAGCAACGGATAGGAGTAGCCGCTGCCAAAATCCTTGTTCAATGCCACCACGCCGGAAATCGTGACCTGGTCGCCGACCTTGGCGGTTTGTTTGCTGGTGATGGTGAGATCGTTATTCGCGGCGTCGCCCGTGCCATCCTGCAGATGAAGGAAATTGCGGCCCATGATGCCGTTGTTGACCTTCACCACCTTGCCTTGTGCGCTAACCGTCTTGCCGGCGAGGGTGGCCTTGTTCTGGTTCAGCGCCGCAACGGTTTGCACTTTCGGGTCCGCAGCGGACGCGTTGAATGCGGTCAACCCGAGGGCGGCAATGAGCGCGGCAAATGCGATGGATAGAATCTTCATGAAAACTCCTGTGAATGGTGGAAGGTCAGTGCGGTAACGTCAGGCGACAGTATATCTTGCGGTGGCGGCGTCGCTCGGGGGAGACATTGTTTGTCGAGCTTCGTCGCCTGGACAAATAGCCGTCATTCGCGCGAAGGCGGGAGTCCAGGCTTTTACAAAGTAGCGTACCTGAGCGAAATTCAATTCGCACGCACGAAAACTACTATCGGTTTCCGGCTCGTCTGGCGCAAAGCCGCGCTTTGCGAAACCCCTGCCTCGCCCTACGTGGGAATGACGTGAAGCTGAGGTGATAAAAGTCTCCCAATGCGCTATTGCCTGACGGCGCGGAACTACCGCCGCATGGCACAACATTCCATGTGGGCGCTAATAAATCTACTGCGGCAGCGGCACGCTCGTCGCGCGCGCCTTCACCGCCGCCACATCCGAGGCGGTGACCACACCGGTCGCATTGAGGTCAAAGACGAAGTTGGCATTGTTGGTTGCCTGACCGGCGCGGGCTTTCACCGCCGAGACATCTTTCGAGGAGACGACACGATCGTTGTTCACGTCGCCGACGAGGAAGCCCATCGAGGCCGAAGCCGTGCCGGAGCCATTGAGCCCGTTGATGGTGACCGTGAGGCGCTTGTTGTCGGCGACGTTGGTCAGCGTCACCACCACATCGCCGCCCACCACCGCTGCGGAGGCGTTGCCCATCGAGATCGCGTTGTTGAGCGCGGTCGCGGCGGCATTGACCGACGTGACGGTGCTGTCGAAATGAAACACCAGCGAATGCCCGCCGCCGATGGCGCGCGGCTCGACGGTGACCGGACCGGTGATGACCTGATTGTGGTCGATGGTCAATTTATAGGTCGTGGCCCCGTGGATTTTTTGCGAGACCACCGACAGTAAATTCAGCACTGCGGGTGAGGCGTTGATCTCCGCGCGAAAGCCATTGCTCAGGCGAAAGCTCAGGCTGGTGATGGTGCCCGTCGCCACCGCATCGCCGACCGACGAGGCGAGGCGGAAGTTGGCCGAAGCCATGTCCGCGGTGCCGTTGTTGATGGTGTCGCGCGGGATGGCGTAGTTGGTGCTGGTCTGGCCGGCGGCCCAAGTGAATGCACTGGAAAACACGCACGCGCCTGCCAAGGTAAATCTCGTCAGACTTCTCATCGCAATCTCCCATCCAGGAATTCGCTATTTGCCGCCAAGCATCGCTTTAATGGCCAGCAATTCGCGCTCGAGTGTCTCCATTCTAATACTATGTCGGGCGAGTTCGCCTGCCTGTGCGGCAATAGTGCGCTGCTGCTTCTGGAATTCATTCAACAGCATCGGCGGCAAGTGCTGGTACATCACCGTCTCGATCTGTCCCTCTGCCGAATGCGCGACCAGCCCTGGATAGACTTCATTTACCTCCTCGGCGATCAGGCCGTATTGCAAGACGCGGCCGGCGGGATTCTGGTCGGATTTGTAGTGGAACGTCACCGGGCGCAGTTTCATGAGCGCGCTGCTGGCGTCGTCCATGTCGGTGATGTCGTCTTTGTAGCGGCGGGACGAGAGGGTTGTGCCAAGTTGGCCGTTGCTGTCGATGGAGACGGCAATGCCCGAGCCCGCGATCGATGTGCCGTAGATGCCGGAAATGAAAGTTCTGAACTGTTGCGCGGACGATCCAATGCGCGTGGTAAAAGTATCGCCCGCGACACCATCATTGCCGATATGGATGTTGAAAAAGCCGGTCGTGAGGTTTACCCCGCGTTGAGCCCGATGGCGATATTATTGACGCCGGTGGTCGTGTTGTAGAGGGCCCGATAACCCATCGCCGTATTGTTGTGGCTGGTGGTGCTATTGAAGAGGGTTTGATATCCGCTGGCGGTATTGGCACGACCGTTTGCGTGGTTGTACATTGCCTGATACCCGCTGACGGTGTTGAGGTCCACATCGGGTGACGCCGTTCCCGTGCCCAAGCCGGGCCCGGTCGCGCTGAACTTGGTGCCAACGGTGTTGCTTGCCGCGCCGATGAGCGTGAAGTCGGTCGTCCCGACAGTCAAAATGGTGTAGTCGACCGTATTGGCAAAGGAGCCTGCGGCGACGACTTTCCCCGCGTTGACCATCGCACTCACACCGCTGACGGTATTGAAGCTGCTGGTGATGCTGTTCTGCATAGCGCCCGCGCCGCTGACGGTGTTGCCGGTGCCGATGGTGTTGCTAAAGAGTGTGTTCCCGCCGTTGGCGGTGTTGACGCCGCCTGTCGTGTTGCTAAGAAGTGCATTCGCACCATTGGCGGTGTTATACGTGCCCGTCGTGTTGCTGAGAAGTGCCTGCACGCCGCTGCCGGTGTTGTTGCCGCCGGACATTGTGAAGTTGCCTGCGCCTTTCGCCGATGAACGTATTTGAAAAACCATAGTAATGCATGAAGCGGGTGCCTGCCTTCATGATGGTCCCTGCGCTCGCGGTTGTGTTACCAGGCAGAATGAGGTTGCCACTGAGCGTGGGTGAACCGCTCCACGCCGGTGCACCTGCCGTGCCGGTGAGCACCTGCCCGGTGGTTCCGCCGGCGGGTGCATTGTCGTCGGCCGCGCAGGACCAGGCGCTGCTGTTCCATTTCGCAATCTGGTTGGTGGCGCAGGCAGTAGTCGGCAGAAGTTGTGTTGCGGCCAGACTGATGGTGCCGCTGCCGGTGATCGGCCCGCCGGTCAGGCCACTGCCGGTGCCGACGGTGGTGACGCTGCCCACGCCCGCGGTCAGCCATTGCAGGTTGCTGCCGTCAGTGCCGAGCACCTTGCCGGCCGCCGCGCCGGAAACCGGCGAAAGCTTCGCCTGCGTGACGGCGTTACTGGCGATCTGTGCCGTGCTGATGGTGCCGGTCAAGTTCGCGGTGGGCAGTGTCGCGGTGGTGATGGTGCCGCTGATTTGCAAGCCCGGCAGGGTTGCCGCGCTATCGAGCGTGGACGCGCGAAACGCGTACGGACTGCTGGCGAGCGGCTGGCGCGGCGTCATCTCGGCATCGGCATTGATCGATACCGTGAGCCAATACGGCACATCAAAAGGCAGCGTGAGCGGTGACGCGGGGACCGAGCCGAGCACGGCATCGAATTTGCCGTTGACGACGTTGACGGAGAGTTGTGTCTCGGTCCAGAGCGCGGCGCCGCCGGTCGCGGCGTTGTACAGGCGGAAAGTCATCACCACTGGGACGTTGATGGCCGTGCCGGCGAGGTCGGTCAGCAAGCCCTGATAGTTGATTGTCTTCGGGGGCGCGGCAAAGACCGCGGGTGACAGCAGCGTGAATCCAGCGAATGCCACGCCGAGAATTTGCTGAAGAACTTTGTTCATGTTGTTGCTCCATTCACGTCTGGCAATACTTGAAACGGTGTTCGGAATCAGGTGAGGGGGCATCCGTGTATCAAGACTCCTCTTCGTCTAAAGAGGGGGGGGGGTTTTTGGACGTGATGTCATTGCGCGCAAACCGGAAGGCCATGCAGATTTGGGGAGCGACCCGTCCTGTCCACCTTTCAGAATACGAACGGACTGATTCCAGCCTTCGCTGGAATGACGGCGCTTTAAGGGGTTTCCGCGCGATATTCAGAACCCCTGCCGCACAATCGCTTTCCGCTGCGTCACACCGCCGATGGTGTACGTCATGACCGCGTTGTTCTGGTCGCCGAAATCGAGCGTCATGGTGCCGGCTTTCGTGACCGAAAATTTCGCCGCGTCGTAACACGCCCAGCCAGGAGGAGCTTGACGTGGAGTAGATATCGCCGGTAAAGCTGGAGCCGCTCCACGTGCCGCCCGGCACCGCGTAGAACACCGTGCGGCCGCTCGCATCGTAGGTGTACCAGACCGGGAACAGCATGCGGCCTTGCTGCGCGATATTCATGCCCCAGCCGTTTTCCTCGGTGCCGGCCCACCACATGTCGTTCACCTGCAATCTTGTTGCGCCGTCGTCGGTCGCAAACGGTTGCCGCACGATCGACTTGCTGCCACTCCACGCCATTGATGGTGTAGCTCAAGGTGGCGGCGCCGCTGCCCGTGTAAGTGATGGTGGCGGTGCCGACCGACGCGCCCGCGTTGAAATTGCTGGCGCGGTAGCTGTTGAAATGCGATGACGTCGGTTGATACAGCGCGCCGGTGTAGGTGTTGTTGGCCGCATTCCAGGTGCCACTCGGCAGTACGTACCAGACCGGCTTGCCGCTGGCATCGTAAGCATAGAGCACCACGAACTGAAGCCGCCCGTGTTGGGTGATGGACACGCCCCAGCCGTTCTCTGCCAATCCTGCCCACCACATGTCGGTGTAATCGCCCGACGCGGCGGCCAGCGGCGTGACCGGCACCACGACCTGCTCAAAGCCGTTGTCGGCGGTGTGCAGATACGTCACCACATAGTTGTGCAGACCTGCCGTGGTGCCGGTGATCGTGCAAGTCGCCACGCCGATATTGGTGGCACCGGGCAGCGGCGTGATGGTGACCGCGCCGCAGCCGGGCAGGGTCGTGCCGTTCTCGTTGAACGTGACTTTGTTGGTAAGCGCGGCGCTGGCGACGGTGGCGCGTAGCACGACGCTGGCGCCCACGGCAGGTTGAAGTGGCGTGGTGCTCACGTCAAGCCAACACTGCCGGTGATGATCAATTGCTGGAGCGAGGCGTTGGCGCCCGGATTGTTGCTATCACCGCTGTAGGTGGCGGAAAAGAACGAGGGGCTCGTGACGATGAGCGGAGCCGGCACCGGACATTTCGCCCGTGCCGATACCATCGGGACTGCCGCGCACAACGTCAACGGGCCGCCACTGGTCGCCATGTTGAAGGTGACGGTTCCGGTGGGCGTGTTGCCCGTTGCCGACGCCGTCAGCACGACAGATGAACGGTAGATCGCCGGGTTGCTCGATGACGTCAGGATTAGCCCGGCGGCTGGCGGGGCGCTGAAACTGGCCGTTACCGATTGGATGGCATTCATAGCGACGCTACAGCCACCAGTCCCGCCGCATGCGCCACCCCAGCCGAGAAAGGTAGATCCGGCATTGGCGCTGGCGGTCAGCGTCACGGTCGTGCCACTGCTGTAGGCCTCGGTACAGTCGCCCGGGCAGACGATGCCGGCCGGACTGGACGTTACACTGCCCGCACCGGTGGACGAAACCGTCAACAGGAAGGTGGCCGGCGGTATGAGGCTGAACGTGGCGGATACCGTGCAGGGTACGGTGATCGCTGCCGTCGTGTAAGTGTTGCCTACCAGCGTGCCGCCGCAGGTGCCTCCCACTGCAGCGGCATAGCCCACCGCCGGCGTGACGGTGAAGTTTGTCGTCGCACCAGATACGATGCTTTGCGGCGTCGCCGGGTTGATGGTGCCGTTGGCGCCGGCCGATGGCGTCACCGTCACGGTCACGGGTGGCGCGGCGGACGCGATTGCAATGCCGAAGGGACCTTGCGTCACCGGCACGGTGGCGATCACGGTTTCCGTACCGGTATCGATGACCGAAACGGTATTGCTGCCCACGTTGCCGACGTAAGCGCGGGTACCCGACGCCTTGAAGGTTACGCTGCGGGGCGAAGAGCCGACCGGAATTGAATGGGTCACGGTGTTGGTCACGGTGTCTACCACCGAGACATTGTCACTACTGCCGTTGGCTGTGTAGACGCGTGCCGGCGGGATTGACCGCGACACCGCTCGTGCCCGCCCAACCGCGACGCTGGTGATAATGGTGTTGGTCGAGGTATCAATCACAAATAATTCGGCGGGGCCGAATTCGTTGGCGACGTAGGCGCGCGTTCCGCTGGGGTTGAATGCGACCCCGAACGAGCCGGGGCCGCCGGTGAGACCGATCGAGCCCGTCACGGTATTGGTGGTGGTGTCGATGATCGTGACCGAATTGATCCCGGGATTGGTCACAAACAGCCGCGTGCCCGCGGGGTTAATGGCGATAACGTAGGCCCGTGAAAGCGGCACCGTGCTGATGACGCCATTGGTGGAGGTGTCAATGACCGAGACAGGTTGGATATCAGGTTCGCCACATAGACGCGCGTGCCAGCGGGATTGACAGCCACGCCAGCGGTCCAGATCCAACGCGATCGTTGCGACAACTGTATTGGTGGCGAGGTTGATGACGGATACCGTATTGGGGGTGGAATTGGCGACATAGGCGCGTGACCCGTTCGGGAGGATACCGATGCCGAAGGGCGCTCCACCAACGGGAATGGTGGTGACCACCGCATTCGTGGCGGTATCGAGAACGGAAACAATGCTGCCGTTTTGGCCCGTGATATAGGCAAACGGTTGCGATTGTGCAGACCCGACTGCGGCGAGCATCAATAGCGATGCGATGACAGCCCACAGGGACTTCACGATCGTGCGCGGAATTGACATTTTTTCCTCCATCTAAAGAAGTTGCGTGCTATTTAGGTCAGGTGCGGTTGAGAGGCTGTGTGCTGGTGATTTATTCACGATATCCTTAAACACGAGTACTGGCGCGGCACTTAACGGCATTTCGGCTGGAACGCCTCGCCAGTTCTGGTGTTTTTGTTTGGTTGGTCGTCTATTTCCTGTACATCCACATCCTGCCGCCCGCGTGATCGGATTCGCACTTACAGATAGCCACGGTTGTCAGCACACCGCCAAAACGAAGGTAAGTATTTGATTTTTCCTGTGACCGCGATCACGGTATCCCCAGTCTGTGCAGTGCTCGAACACGTTTGTCCTCGATGCGATTTCGCGTCAGCGCGACCCAGGAAGCTCGCGTAACTCCGGCAAGAATGGGCCTTTGCACAATTCACGCATGCGGTTTGCGGCGGCATCGCGATCAGGTCCGTTCAAGGGCGGCTGCAACGGCATCAGCAAGGATTCGAAGAGAGCTTCCAGCTCCAGGCTGTCGACACGCGCGGCGTCGGCATTGATGCGCAGCTCATCACCATGCCGCCGCAAAATCGTGTTGCCGCCGCAGGTGCGCTTCAGTCTTGCCAGCGTGGTATCGAGCGATTGGCGCGCGCGCGCGGATTCGGCCAGCGGCCAGAATTCGGTGGATGCGCGTTCAACGGCGAAGCCCGCGCCGCCTGCGGCAATCACCCGCAGCAGCAGCTCGATCGGTCGCGTGAGGCGCGAGGGGGCGGTCTCTATTTCGCTGCCGTCGACCCACAGACGAAAGCCACCGAGGCATTCGATGATGACTGGCACGGGTGCTGATTGCGGAGCGTTTGATTGCCCTGCCGTGTAGGCTTCCACGCGGGAATTAGCAAGATCGATCATGCCGCCCATGTTGGGGCGGGCCATCCGCGCCGGGTACTTACAACTGACTTACAACAGGGCTAGTCCGAGGCGGGGACCGAACGATCGGCGCGAAGTTTATCGGCAAGGGTGCGCAAATTTGCGGACGGCTCCAGCCCCAGCTGAACTTCGAGCGTGCGCACGTAGCGCGCATAGATCTGCAATGCGTCGACGACCCTGCCCGCGCGCGCGTAATGCCGCATTAGCGCCTCGTACGCATCCTCGGCGAGGGGATCGCGTTCGGCGATGAAGTGCAGGATATCGGCGGCCCGATCCGTGTTGCCGACCGCCGATGCGTCTGTTGCGCCGTACCCAGCGATGGGAGTCAGTTGAGCAACTTCGTGCATGAGTGCGCTGAGCTTGCGCCACAGGCGATCACAAACAAGTCTGTCAGGTGTTGCCCGCGACGTGCCAGAAAGTGCCCGCGATGTTCGGCAACGAGTTCTACCAGTACCTTTGCGTGGTTTATTTCGCCGTGGGCATCGCGTTCAAGCAGGTGAGAGGCGTGCATCGAGGAGCTGAAGGCATCAACCACACCTCCGCATGGTTCAGCGTGAGCGCGCGATCAGCCAGCAGGATCGACGTATCCGAACCCGGCTGCTTGCGGGCGGTGGGCGTGTTATCGAACACTTGTTGCGACCTTGCCGGCCGTCCTGACCATATTTTTGAGACCAACGTCGACGGGCACATTTTCACCGCCAGCGAGCGCGACGAGGGCTTGCAGCAGTTGCATGCCCTTTTGCTGCCCGCGCGCGGCGACCATTCCCCGTCACGCGCAACAATTTCGAAACGTCCCAACGTATACAGGCGCACCGGCCACGGCGCCAGTTGTTGATGGCCGTTGACGGTGGTGACAGCCCGCCGGCGGCGTATCACGTCGCAAACAAACTCGGTTTCAATTTCCGCCCGGAGTGCAGCGGCGCAAAGTTCCTGCGTGAGCGAATTGGCATGACGCAGGAACAGTAGGAAGCGGTGCTCCCGCGCCATCGCCATCGCCTTGGTCAGCGCGGCGACCCGGATTGATGCGCGGATCACGCAGCGCGCGCAATGCTTCGATGCTTTTAGGAATATCGCAAACGATTTCGCTATCGCCGGTAAAGTTGGGCCGGAACCGTTCGCGGAAACGGCGAGCGCCCGCCTCGAAAATCGCCGCGCTGCGCGCCGCCGCCGGCCTCGATCATGAAACTTGCAGGATGCCGATTGGCAACCCCATCAAAACAATTATCGCAGCGCCCTCGCTTGCCGCCGTGACGGCATGAAGCGCATCGCCGCGCAACAGTGCGATGCGGCCCGTGAAAATATGGTGGGCGAATTTG